>NZ_CAKAKE010000002.1 GCF_916618915.1 Stenotrophomonas sp. Marseille-Q4652 | reverse complement strand
GTCGGAATGGAAGAGGACACCGCCCCCGCCTCCCGCAAGCCGCGGGTTTGAGGGGGCGGTATGAAAGCACATCACGCCCCCGGACGCACCCCCCGCCCCTGCCGCAGAAACGTGCACCACTGCACCCGCGGGGAGATTGAGCAACGGCTGCTGGGCATGTTCCAGCCCTTGCGCCGGCCTGTGGCCCCGACTCGCAAGCGGCGGGAAATGCTGCGCGGTGGTGACCAATGAGGCAAGGGCACCCACCCCACAACAAGAGCAATAGCGACACGCTGGCTCTGGCACGCCGGCTCCTGCTGGGGCGCACCGCGACCAGGGACGTGGTGGCCGCCACCGGCCTATCCGATTCGACCGTTCGCCGCATGCGCTTGGACCTGGGCCTGGGGAAGGTTTCGACCTACGCCCCACCGCCCAGGCCGCGCCTGTGCATGGCCATCACCCCGCGCGGGGTGGCCGATGACTTCCTGGCCCTTCCCCGTCCCGACGACGCGCCACCGGCCGGCTGCCTGCGGGCCCACCTGGGCACGCCCGTCCATCAGCTGCCGGCGTTGGAGCCGGTGGCCAAGCCCTGCCGGATCCCTGACCTGGCCGGGTTGCTTGCTACCCACCCCCCAAGGAACCCACCCCATGAATGACCTGGAACGTGCCGCCAGCGTGCTGGCAAACCCTGCTTACACCTACCGCTTTCCGGCCGCTGACCAGGCCGGTGATGACTACTTAGAAGAGGACGCGCTGAGCGAAGAGGACGCCCTGGACAGCGCGGTGGACGTTGAAATGTCCCGCCTCCACGACGGCCGTTATGCCTTCGGCGTGCCGGTGGTGCCGGAAGTGGGCGCCGTGCTGGTGTCCCTGGGCGAAGTCCTGGACCTGGTGCGCGAGGCGCTGCTGGCCGGTCACGGCGTCACCGTCGTGCCGGATATCGACGTGCCGCCGGAAAGCCCCATTGCGGGCCAGGGGGACGCATGAACCGCGCCCGTGACAACAGCCGGCAATGGGGCACCTGGCAGGTCTATCACACCCCCGCGGGCGGTTGGCGCGCGGCACCCCAACCGGAGAACGAACGATGAGCAGCACCAAACGAGCCGACTATGACCGCGAAGTGGCCGACCGCATGATTGCCGCCCTGGAGGCGGGCACCGCCCCCTGGCAACGTCCCTGGAAAGCGGGCACCCGCAGCCCTTCCGGCGGTATGCCGTTCAACCCGACCACCGGCAAGGCTTACCGCGGGGGCAACGCCATCAATCTGATGTTGCGGCAGGCAGAGCTTGGCAGCACAGACAGCCGCTGGATGACCTACAAACAGGCCACCGCCTTGGGTGGCCAGGTCCGAAAAGGCGAGAAATCGACCTCCATTGAGTATTGGAAAAAGAGCCTGCGCAAAGGCAAAGATGAGGACACGGGCGAGGACGCCGACGAGGAAGCCAGCGCCAAGGGCCGGCCCTCGTTGACGGTGTTCCATGCCCGCGTGTTCAACGCTTCGCAGATTGACGGCCTTCCGCCGCCGCCGCCGGCGCCGGAAGTGCCCGAAGCCTTCCGTCATGCGGCCGTGGCTGAGGTGCTTGAACGCCTGGGCGTGCCCATCGAACACGGCGGCAACCAGGCCTTTTATCGTCCTTCCCAGGACCGGATCCAGCTGCCGGAACAGCACCAATTCCACACCGCTGACGCCTATTGGGCCACGGCCCTACACGAAGCTGGCCACGCCACCGGTCACCCGTCCCGGCTGGACCGTGACTTGTCTGGGCCCTTCGGTTCGGAGAGCTATGCACGCGAAGAGCTGCGTGCGGAAATCTTCTCAATGATGGCCGGCGAAGCGCTCCAGGTTGGCCACGACCCTGGCCAACATCACGCCTACGTGGGGCACTGGATTGAAGTGCTCAAAAAGGAGCCGCGGGAAATCTACCGCGCTGCGTCCGACGCTCAGAAGATGATGGACTTCCTGGGCATTGAGCCCCCGGCACCGCTCCAGGTGGCCGAAGCCACCGCGGAGAGCGAGCAGCAAGCCGCGTTTGTGCGGGAGTTTGATTTGCTCCTGCAGCGCGACTACGCGCTGACCGTCGAAGACGCTGGCCTGACCCGTGAGCAGGTGTTGCGCTACCGCGACGCGGACAGCGCGCTGGACGCGGTGCGCGAATATGCCGACGACTACGGCCTCCAGGCGCGTGGCCCTTACGACCCGCGACCGGCCCCGGAGCTGGAGCAGGAGCTGGCCACCTTGCGGGCCCAGCGCGACCAGCTGAAAAACGCCCTCCAGGGCGTGCTGGCGGCAGAGCCCGAAGTCACCGCCCAGGTGCGCAAGGCGGTGACGCCATGACCGCGTTGCGCTGGGCCATCGAACGCAACGACGGCGTGGCCGTGGACGCACTGCTGGCCCAGGACTCGAGCCTGGCAGCAGATACCTATTTCGCCGGCGACCAGCCGGCAGGGTGTCCCAAGTGCGGAAGCCGCACCGCTTTCACCGAAGGCAGCGGGGCCGATGGCCCCCAACAGGTCCACTTTTGCGGGCCCTGTGATTACGCCTTTGTTGTTGTTGAAGACCTGGACCCGGAGGAACCCATGGACCTGGACCGCGACCCCTACCAGCTCCACACCGCCGCCTTGCGTGCGGATTTGCCGGCATTGCGCCAGGCCGTGCGCGAAGGCGCGGACCTGGACGCGCTCAACGAGCGCGGCATGTCCCCGCTCCACCTGGCCCTGGCCGGCGCGTTCACCTACGACCACACCGCCAGCCGGTGGGAAGTGAGCCGGCCACACCTTGAGGCTTTCCATGAGCTTCTGACCTATGGAGCAGACCCAGACCGGGCCAACGCGCACGGCTTCACCGTGCGCCAGCAGGCCGAAATGATGGGCCTGACCGACGAGCACGGGCCCACGACCAGCGCGCAGTTGTTCGCGCCGCTGGATCCGGTGGCGGCCGCCCATGAGGCCGTTCAAACCGGCGACGTGGACGCCCTGCGGCGCGTGGTGGCCCGTGTGCCCGATGGCCTGGACCAACCCGTGGCCACCGGCGAAGGGCACGGGCCCACGCTGCTCCACCTGGCCGCCGGCCGCGGTGACGCGGCGATGGTGGACGTGCTGCTGCGTCATCAACCCCTGCGCCAGGCCGCCACGCTCAACAGCCATTTTTGCGGCATGACTCCGCTCTACATGGCCGCCTCCAGCGGCAACGTGGAGGCGGTGAAAACGCTGCTGCGTGCGGGGGCCATGTCGGAAACCGACACCGTGGCCCAGCCCCTACACGTGGCCGCGGAACAGCCCCGGCCGGCCGTGCTGGCGGCATTGCTGGAAGACGGCGCCGACGCCAACAGTGTGGACGCCAACGGCGCCACGGCGCTGCACGTGGCCGCGCGCAAGGGCAACACCGAGCACGCGCGACTGCTGGCCGACGCCGGCGCGGACCTGGACGCACCCGACGCCCTGGGCAGGACACCGCGCCAGGTGGCCGCTGGCAATGCCGACGTGCTGGCAGCAATGAGCCAGGGGCGCAGCGCCTGGGAACAACGCGAGCGAGCAACCGACGAACACGCCAGCCTGGCGCCCGTTGAAACCTTGGAGGCGAAGCTGGCACGGCTGGAAGCAGAGAACGCGCAACTGCGCCTGGAGCGCGAGAAGTTGAAGACCTCGCTCCAGGGTGTGCTGGAGCTAAACGCACCCTCTCCAGCACCGCGCAGGGCGTCGCCATGACCAAACAGGAAAAACTAAAAAACCCCTTGTTTTTAGGCACTTTCAGGGGCTTGCGCTTTTCTAATCCTGTCGCATGGTGGGGGTAGGAAAAGGTTGGAGCTTTTTACCCATGACACACCCCCACACCCGTTTTAAGCCCTCACGCCTGGCCGTGGCCATTGACCGCGCCCAAGGCTTTGGCCTCTTGGAAACCATGCTTGCCCTGGGCGTTGTTTCGGTCCTCGGCATGGTGGCAATGGTGACTTTCAAGAGCACCGACGCAAAGGCCGCTGTGCGCAACGAAACCGACGCGCTGGAGCAAAGCGCGTTGAACATCGAGCGCTCCATCGGAATGCTCGGCAACTACAACAACCTGACCACTGCCCTGGTGCGGCGCGATGACCTGGCCGGCGACGCTTACAAGCGGGCCGGCTCTGGCCTGGTCAACGCCTGGGGCAACCCGGTGAGCTTCCATCCGGCCACAGTGAACACCGGTGGCGACGCTTTCCTGGTGGAGACCCAGGTGCCTGCCAGCGCGTGCGCTGGCCTGGCCGCCTCGATGGCTTCCCGCGCCTGGGACGTTCGCGTGGACAACGTGAGCGTGATGGCCAGCGAGGGCCAGCTGGACATTGCCGCCGCCGGCGACGCTTGCGAGCGCGGCAGCGGCCGCATGGGCTTTGTTTTCTACTCGGGCCTGGTGGCTGGCACGGCAGTGGCAGCCCCGCCCCTTGCGCTTCCACCGGCGGTGCCCACGGTCACGGCTCCAACCTCCGCGCCCGTGGGCACGCCGGTGGGCCCGGTTGGGCCCGTGGGCGGTGCGGCTCCCGTCGCACCGGTCAGCAGCGCGCCGATGGCGCCGCCTGCGACCGTGAGCCCGGCGCTGCCGCCTGCTCCCACTCCGGTGAGCCCGAACACGCCGCCGGCCCCGGCGGTGCCTGCGCCCTCGTCGCCGGTTTCCTCGGTGGCCGCTTGCGTCATCCCGCCCACTGAAAACCGCAGCGTGGCCACCTGCCCGGCAGGCACCTGGGGCCTTACGAACCAAGAGCGGCGCTGGTGGTGCGGTGAAATCGGCGGCAACTATGAAGCGTGGGAAGCCCCCCAGGCCGGCGCCTGGACGGATACCACCAACACCTGCGCTTCTTGCCCGGCTCCGTCCACGGACAGCGGCACCCAGTGGGTCAACGCTTCGGGCGCCTGCCCTGCGGGCCAGTTGGGGGTGACCACTTGGCAGTATGAGCAATCGCGCACCCGTTCGGTGACCTACAACTGCCCGGTGGGAACCCGCAGCCTGCCCGGCCCGACCTATGGTTCCTGGAGCAGCTGGACCAACACGGGAAACACCCGCAACTACAGCAGCACCTGTGCCCCGCAGTGCGTGGCTCCGCCTCCGGAATGGCGCCAGTTGTTCTACACCGCCGCCTGCCCTGCAGGATGGGTGGGCACGAGCAGCAACTGGGTCACGGGTGAAACCCGATCCTGGTCCTGCCCGGCTCCGACCGGTGCGGCCGTGGCTACTCCGTGGACCTGGGACGGCACCGGTGGCACCTTCGTCAACTACGGTGATTGCTTGGCCGCTTGCTCCCTGCCCAACCCGAGCACGCAGACCAACACTGAAAACCGCACCGGCACCCAGACCCTGGCTTGCCCCTCGGGCCAATCGGGAGCCATCACCCAGACGCGCACCGAGCAGCGCACCCAGACGCGCACCGCAACCTGCCCGGCCGCGACCGGTTCCTACACCTGGGGAAGCTGGGGAAGCTGGTCCGCATGGACGGGTGTGACGGCTTGGACCACCACGTCCAACACCTGCGCCACCAACTGCACCCTGCCCAACCCAAGCACGCAAACCAACGTGGAGAACCGTGTGGCCACCCAGACCCTGGGTTGCCCGGCTGGTCAGTCTGGTTCGATCATCCAGAGCCGGCCGGAACAACGCACGCAGACGCGCACGGCCACGTGCCCGGCTCCGACTGGTTCCTACACCTGGGGCAACTGGAGTGCTTGGAGTGCCTGGACGGCGACCGGCGGTTGGACCACCACGTCCAACACCTGCGCCACCCCGGCACCGCCGCCGGCGCCGGCGTGCGCCCTGCCCAACCCCAGCACGCAGACGAACGTGGAGAACCGCGTGGCCACTCAGACCTTGGGCTGTCCGGTCGGTCAGGTCGGCGGCATTACCCAGACCCGCAACGAACAGCGGACCCAGACGCGCACGGCTTACTGCCCGGCGCCGACGGGTGCTTATTCGTGGGGCGATTGGTCAGCCTGGAGTGAATGGACGCCGGTGACCGGCTGGGCCACCACCTCCAGCACCTGCGCCACCGCCGTGGTGGGCAACGTGGGCTGGTGGCACGACGGCTTGGGCTATGTCGCCGGCTTTGCCGGGACCAAGTGCGTGCGCTCGTATGAAGTCCAATACCAGTTGCTGGTCTCGCACGCGCCGATTGGCGGTTACACGGCCTGGTATCGGGATTTCCCCGGTGGAGGCCCGTGGAAGCCGGTTCTGCCGGGCAATCCTTGCGCCCTGTCGTGGGATACGCCTGGAACGCCCTACCCGCAGTTCCCCGGCGACGTGCTGCCGACGCCCTAACGGCGTCGGCCCACCGGTTTAGTGGGCGTGGACCGTGCGAACGGTGCCATGCCCGGCCTGGTGCTTGGTGCCTTCCGGCGTGGCCAGGTAGCCCGCGCCGCCGTCGTAGTCCATCTCCGAGAACTCGCGCAGGTTCTGACCTGCCACACCGCGCAGGCCGCGGTGGCCAGCGAACACCTGACCGTTGAGCGCCAGGTCGTTGCGGTTCGCGTTGAAGCCGCGCTCTTTGCCGTGGCTGTGGATCGTCTGGAGGGTGGGACGCATACCCTCCGGCACCTTGGAGCTGAAATTGGCACAAGCGATGTGCGAACGGTTGGAGCCGATGACAGCGCCGAAGCGCTCCCCGTCGGTGGCAATCACGCCGCAGGCCTCGAAGCCGGTTTCATCGCTGAAAGCCCGCAGGCGCGGCGACAGGCGAGCCGCGAAAGCGTCCATGGTTTCGCCCGGCTGGCTGGTCTCAGTCAGAACGTGCTGGTAGTCCACCGGGCCCACGCCCGGAATCTTCACCTTCTCAACCGGGCCGTAATCGGCGGCCTGGGCGACGGTGGCAAACAGGAGGGTGGCGATGGTCAGAGCGATACGGTTCATAGCGGCTTTCCTTTGGTCTAGTCCAGTCCAGTCTAGACTGGACCGATGGAGTGAAAAAAAGAGTGGTCCTTGGGTGGGGTTTCCTCCACCGTCAACTACATAATATCATATAATATAATATAGTCAAGCCCCCTAGCGCAGCGGGGGCTTGGTTGCCCGGTGCAGTATGCTTTTGGGCTTCTAGTCCAGACTTGAACCGCCCTAATGCCTACGCCCTCTCCCCTCTTTGAACACCGCACCCAGCCGGCCGTGGACGGCACGCGGGTGGTCATGCGGGCAGCCATCCCCCGCGAACGCGACGGGGTGACCTACTCAAAACAGGCGTTTTTCCTGCTCCCGGTCGAGCTCTCCGAGCGCGTCAAAAACAGCGTGAACGGCGCCCCTGGCCCGGCCATGGTCGCGTTGATGGATTGGGCCCTGGCCCAGCTGGAGGCCAGAGACCAGACGCTGGTGGTTGAAGAAAAGGCGCGGTAGGGGCCGGCCCCTACCCGCTTGGCTGGAAAGACGGGCCCGCACGACGCGGGCCAGGTCGGGGAAAGCCGGCGTCCTGCCGGCCCAAAGAGAAAACCCCGCCAGGGGCGGGGCTCTCCTACTACTGCAACGCAACGACATACCCACCAAGGAAGCCGGGGGAGGGAGGTTGGAGCACCCCCGGCCCCTTTGAACCTAGCAGTCTAGACTTGACTGTCAACCCCTCTTGCCGCGTTACCCTTTAAGGGTAGAATGGAACCCGAGACATGGAAAAAAAGTCCGCGCATTACCCCCTGGCCAAGGTCAAAGAAGTTGTGGCCATCCACGGGGTGGGCTGCTTCACCGGTAGCGCCCGCAAGGGCGTGGAAGAAATGAAGCTGACCACCGACGAAGCCCTGGCGGCCATCGCGGCGCTGGAGCGCTCAGATTGCTACAAGTCGATGACCACCCACGCGGACCATCGGATCTGGCAGGACGTCTATCACTGCGACACCCCCGCCGGCGCGGCTTACGTCAAGTTCACCCTGATTGAGCCGCCCGACGCCAACACCACCCCCCGCGTGGTGATTTCGTTCAAACGCCTGGAGGAAAACGACACATGACACAGCACAACGAGAACCACGGCGTCGCCCTGGCCGTTGGCCAGTGCCCGGTGTGCGGAAGCGCCCAGGCGCTAGAGCCCTACAAGGGCCTGGAAACCGTGCGCGTTGGCGATTTCAGCGAAGAGCTGACGATGACCGGCGAGCGGTGCCGCGTGTGCGAGGAAACCTTTGCCGACGCCGGCAGCACCGCCCGTTGGGCGTCGGTTTCCAACGCCCTGGTGGCGAAGGTGCGCAAGGCCCGCGCCGACGAGTTGAAGCGGATCCGCGAAGCCCTGGGCCTGACCCAGGCCGCGGCGGCACTGCTCACCGGCGGCGGTCACAACGCCTTTAGCCGCTACGAGCGCGGCGAGGCCGAACCGCTGCCGGCGGTGTTCAACTTGTTCAAGCTGCTGGACAAGCACCCGGATTTGCTCGCGGAAGTGGCCCCGCAGCTGGCCAGCAAGGTCAAGGTGGAAATGCGCGGCAAAGTGTCCGTTTCACCCAGGGCCAAGCGCCCCGCCTTGGTCAACCGCGTGATGAACCGCAAGGCCCTGGAGAAGCGGCTGGGAACGCTCACCGCCTCCGGTGGCCAGGTGAAAGTCAGGACCGCCACCGGCGAGGTGGTGACCGGGAAGCTGGTGGCCGGCACTGAAAAAAAGGGCCCCAGTCCGAAGACTGGAGCCCTCACCTCACACCGTTCGGCGGCACCCGGCCGGCGTTGAGATTTCTACCGCCCCAGTCGCCAGGCTGGGGCGTGCTGGTTCAACAGAGGCATGAGCACCAACACCAGCAGCGCGTAGCGTGTTGCCGCCAGTCGGTGCGCCCTGGCTGCCGCCACGGTGGCCGCTTCGCGCAGCTGGGCCAGGGACCGCTGCCGGTTCTGGTGGGCCGTGGCCAAGGCCTTCTCCATCTCTTCCACTTCCAGCGCCCTGGCGCGCTTCTGGAAGTCGGCCAGTCCTGCCTGCAGCGAGCTGGCCAGCTCTTCCAGGGAGCTGGCTGAAATGCGGCCCAGGGGCGGCACGTCAGCGTAGAAATGGCCTTCATGCTCGGCCACGCCGACCGACAGCGGGCCGATGGCCAGGCCCAGGGGCCGATGGATGGCACGAACGCTCAACGTCATGGTTTGCCTCCAAACAGGGCTTCCACTGACCCAGGCAGGGCCTGGCCCTGGGCGTCGAGGTCATCGAAGCCCGGAATATAAAGCTCCTGGTCGTCGTCGTCGTGCTGGACGTAACCCTGGGCCACCTGCTCGGCGTTGGCCTGGGCCAGGGCTTCCAGGGCGGCCGTGTCCTGGCTGGCCCACATGTCGGCCATGCCGGTGTCATCGGCCCAGCGCGCCGGGCGCCAGGCAGCTTTGGCGGGCATTGCCGCCAAGGTGCGGATCTGCTCGGTCAGGTCAGGCTTGCGCAGCAGCAGCTTCAAACCACGGGAGCCACCGCCCAGCTGGCGAGCCAAGGCGCCGGACAGCTTGTAAGCGTCGCGGTCCTTCTCGTTGGTCTGGAGCAAGCCGAACGCCTTGGCGGCGGTCGTCAGCTCGGCGCGGTCAATCTTCGCGTTGCGCTCCAGCTCTTCCAGCGCTGCCGCGCCCAGCACCAGCTCGCCCTCAAAATCCAAGTCATCCTTCATTGGGCGCACCTGCTTCACCTGGCCCAAGGCCCCACGACTGCCGCCCAGGGCGCAGGAGGTCAAATAGCGGGCCTGCTCGGCCTGACGATCGCCCTCGGTAATGCCGCGGCTGGCTTCCTCGTCGTAAGCGTCGCCGGCAGTGTCAAAGCGCATACGCGCCGGTTCTTTCCATGCGTAGCCTTTCCAGACAAACCGGCCCGCATTGAGGGAAAGCCACTCGTGGAGGTCCAGCAGCAGCTTGTGCTGCCGGTGAAGCGACTGGGTAATCCCTTTTTCGGGCTCTTGCTCGTAGCGGGCCATGGCAATGCCCACCGCTTCCAGGGCGGCGGCGCCGGCGGCGGGAGAAATGACTTCCTTGGCAAGCTCGGCGCCCATCAGGGCCAGCTCAAAGAAGGCCAGCAGCCGCGCTTGGTCCTGGAAAATCGGCGCCAGGCGCTCGTTGCTGCGCTGTTCTTCGTCAATCTCGTAGAACAGTTGAATCCATTCGCCGCGCCGGCTGGCGATGGCTTCCACCGCGGTGGGATAGCCCCAGCCGTAGTTTTCTGAAAGCTTGTGGAGGCGCGACGGCAACGCCGACACTTCGGTGAACGTGGTCAAGTCTGCGTCCAGGATGTCCAGCTCGAAAATGCGGGTGGTCAGCGCCTCGCCCTTCTTCGCGCTGGCCGCCAGGTCCAGCAGTGACTTGTTGCCGGTGCCCACCACGGTCACGCTCCAGGTAGCGCCTTGGACACTGCCACCGGTCTGGGTGGCCTTCTCACGCCCGCCGCCGTTGGAGACAAACATCAAGGTGGTGGCGCCACCGTCGGCGTCTTTCATCAGCAGCTGGTCGAACTCATCGACCAGCATCCAGCCGTGATTGCTCGCAGCCAGCCGGTTCTCCAGGCCGCGCGCCGTGCTGGCCCCATCCAGGAAACCGGGCTTGTCCGGCACGCCGGCCAGCGAGGAAATCACCTTGAGGATGGTGGTTTTGCCGCGCGAAGGCGCGCCGGTCAGGTTGACGATGTGGCTGGTTGAGTGGGGCAACGGCACCACGCCGCGGAACAGCGAACCCAGGGCGCAAGCGATGGTGAAAGCGAGAATGCCGCTATCGTTCATCAGCTCGGTCATGGTCTTGGCCCAGACCTCACGGCTGCCGCCGGTGACGGTGGAGCCCAAGGCCTGGCCCACGTAAAGATCAGAGCCTGGGCGCACGTGCCTGTCATGCTCCACCCATCCGGCAATCTCGTAGCCCTTGCGCGTGGGTAGCATTCCCAGCTCTGAAAGCTCCTTGAGCGCGTAGGTCAGGATTTCCTCGACGGCGCCGGCACGCTTTGACGCCGGCGGCTTCCAGCCACCGCGCACCAGCGGGTGGTCCTTGCGGCCAAAGCCACCCAGCTCACCCAGGGGCAACTTCAACTCACCGGTGCCGCCATGGACGCGCGCGAAGCGCATACGCACATAGACCGCGGTAGTGCCGTCTTGCGTGGCAGCCTCAATGATTTCCGCTGGCCACAACGGCAACGGGTGGACGCAGTAGTAAGCGCCCTCCCTGTCCATCTTCCAGAAGCCGCGGGCGGTGATTTCGCCCATGGCGCCGCCTGCGTAGAAAACCTGGCTTCCGCCGGGTGCCAGCGGGTCGCCCTCCGGCGCCTCCAGCTCGTCGCCTTTCGCGGGGAGGTCCAGATCCCAGCCTTCGGCTTCCAAGGCTTCCAAGGTCTGGGCCACAGGATGCTGGCTCTTGCTGTTTTTTGGGGTCATGGGTGCCGCCATGTCCACTCTCCTGGCTGTAATGCTATTATATTATATTCTATTATTTGTTCTGTCAAGGGCTCCAGGGCTGAAATTCCCAAGTTCCCGCAGTTCCCACAGTTCCCATGCAACCATTGCCCTGTCAAGATGGCGGCTTGGAGGCTTCGGCTTGCTCTGCTTCCAAGCGCTCCCGGATGGCCTTCTCCAGCCTGCTGCGCGCCGCTTCCAGGGCTTCCTGCTTGTGCTTCAACGCCTTCTCGGCTTCGCGCACGGCACGCTTGGCGGCGATGACGCCAGCCTCTGCCCTGGTGGCCGCTTCCTGGTTCGGGTCCATGGCCTTGGGCTTGCCCAGGCCCAGCACGGTCATCACCGCGGCCATGCCGCCCACAGCCCGGCGCTGCTGGGCCACGTTCAACCGCGCCCTGCCCCGCTCGCTGCGTGCCCTGGCCAGGTCACGGCGGGCAAACTCCAGGACCGCCAGCGCGTCGCGCGCCTCGTTCGCTGCGTGAGCCTCCACCGCCTCCAGGGTGGCCACCTTGGGCACCCGCCGGGGAGCGCCTTCGGCGCGCAGCCAGGCGTTGAGGTAGCTGATGGCGTGGGGGTCTTTGGCCATGGCCCGGACCTTGGACTCGTCGGGATGGCCAGGCACGGGGAACATCGTCACCTTGCCGCGCAGGCGCACGACTTCCTCCCAGGTCAGTTTCAACCAGGCCTGGGCGGCCGGACCGTCGCCGGCGTCGGCCGTGAGGTCTTCCAACTCCACGAAAATGCGGACCTGGGTGCGCCACCAGACGCGCCAGCAACGGGCGATGGTTTCGGTGTCCAGGCTCTCCGGGTCACCGTCTAGGTGAAGCGCCCACCAGGGGCCTGACGGGTCGCCCTGACGGGAGCACCAGGCGCTGGCCTTGCTGCGACAACCCGGCAAGCGGCCCATGGGCTCGGCGGTGGAGAAGTCCGGCGGGTCCACCGGCCTGGAGCGCCAGGGGCGCACCCACAGCCAGTTTTTCCGCAGCTCGGCGCCCAGGTCCACGACCACGGGGGCCACGTCGCCTTGGTTCTCCCAGCTGCCTTTTTTCTGCGATTGGATCCGCGCGTCGGCCGCGCTCAACAAAGCGGCAATGTCGTCATCAGCACGGGCGCTGCCTTCTTCCGGTCCGGGTATTTTCATCAGAGCCTCCCCCGTGACGCAGGCGCCGTTGGCGCCTGCTTCAACATGGTTTCCAGGTGGTGGGATTTGCTCGCCGCGGCGAGCAAGCGGGAAACGTTGGGGTGGCCGGTTCGGACGGCACAGAGCAATGCAGTGTCGTTGCTGCGGTCACGCGCGCTCAACTTGGCGCCGGCGTTCAGCAGCACAGCAGCGGCGGCAGAGGTGTCACCCTCGCCCTGGGCCGCATACATCAGCGGGGTCTGTTTCCAGAATCCGCGGGAATTTGGGTTGGCCCCAGCGGCCAACAATGCCTTGACCGCTTCCACATCGCCCAGCTGGGCGGCTCGGTGGAGCGGCGGGTGGACCTGGCCACCGCGCCGGTTGGGATCCGCGCCTTCCTCCAGCAACCGCTGGAGGGTGGAAAGGTCGCGGGCCTCAACGGCGCGGTGGAGGTCGGTCACATGGCCCCCTTACGCCTGGGGGCCCTTGTTGCCGTTCTCATTCCCCGGCGTCGGGGCCTGAGCCTTCACCAGCTGCTCCAGGCGCTCGGCCAGGGCGTCGCGCTGGGCTTCGGCCTTGGCCTTGGCCGCCAGGGCGTCCTGCAGTTGCTCCTGGGTCGGCCGGGCGTCGCGCTGGGCTTCGGCAGTGGCCTGGGCCGCGGTAGCGGCGCGGGCGGCCTGCTCGGCCTGATTGCGGGCTTCGCGCTCGCGCTCCAGGTCAGCGGCCTGGGCCTTGGCCTGGGCCTGGACCATGGCCAGCTGCTCACGCAGGGCGGCCAGTTCGTCCTGAGCCTTGGCGGCGGCCTTTTCGGCGGTGTCGGCGCGCTTGGTTTCGCTCTTCAACTCGGCCAGGGCCGCGTGGTGGGCGGTGCGCTCGTCGGCCAGCTCGCCGCGGGTGCGCTCCAGCTGGCTCTCCACCTTTTCGCGGGCCTTCTTCTCTGCCGACAGCTCGCCGCGCAGTTCGGAAACCTCGGCCTCGTGCGCGGCGGCTTCGTTCTTGCGGGCCAGGCGCTCGGTGTCCAAGGCGCGGGACAGCTCGGCCTGACGGGTTTCCAGCTGGTCGATGTTCTGCGTGGCCACGGCCAGGTCATCGGTGACGCCGCGCAGTTGCGCGCTGGTTTCCTCCAGCTTTTCCTCCAGCTCCAGCTTTGCGCTGGTCAGCGTGGAAACGCTGGCCTGGGCCTGGGTCAACTCGGCTTCGGTCGACTCCAAGGTGGCGTTGGTTTCATTCAAAGCCGCGGTGGTGCTTTCCAGCTGCTCGGACAGTTCTGCCGCCTTGGCCTGGGTCTGCTCAATCACCGCCGCCTGCTCGGCCACGGTAGCCGCGTGCTGGGCTTCGGCCTCGGCAGCGTTGGCCACCGCTTCCTGGAGGCGAGTGTTGAGCGAACCGATGCGGGCCAAGTGCTGCTCTTCGGCCTCCAGGGCGCGCAGGGCTTGGCGGTAAAGCGCGTTTTGCTTCTGGAGGGCAGCGGCCTGGGCGTAGAGGCTGGCCGCTTGGGCGCCTGCGCTTTGCGCAGCGGCCCGCAGGCTCTCCTTCTTGGCCGACGTCGGCATGGCGTCGGCCAGGGCGTCGGCGGCGTCGTCTTCCAGCAACGGGGGCAGCTCGCCCTTTTCCGCAGCCTGGCGGTATTCCTCGGACTGTGCAGCGTCCAGCTGGGCCTTGCGCTCGGCCACGGAGGTGCCGGTTTCATCGCGCAGACGGAACACCAGCGGGGCCAGGCCATTTTGGGCCAGGGCCTCGTTGACCTGTTCCACCATCGCCTTGGCGTCTTCGCCGCGGCTAAAACTCCACTTCTGGCTGATATGGCCATCCGGGCCCAAGGCCACGGTATGAACCTGGGCCATGAAGTGCGGGCCGCGCTCGTCGTCGTGATGGACTTCGTGGGCCAGCACGGCGCGACGGCCCTGCAGCACCTTGGTGGCAGTGCGACCGCCGCCCAGGTTGCGGGTCATGCTCACGTCCGGGTTGGCGAGGGCGCCCATGATGATTTCGCGGGCTTTTTCCGGGTCCGGGTAGTGCTGGAGCTGAATCAGCAAACGGTCCCACTGGAGGTTGTCGTCGCCGCTGGGGCCCTGCCCGCTGCGGTTGCCCTTCGGGGCCGTGGTCTTGCCGGCGGCACGCATGGCGTCATGGTCGAACAGCGGCACGTTGTTCTGCGCCAGCATGTCCAACAGGTCTTCCAGGGTGTCGGCTCGGTAGGTCTTGCCGGTGGTGGGGTCCACGTATTCGCTGGGGGTCTGCCAGCTATCGGTGGACGCCAGGGCCTTGATTCCATCCGTCCCCAGGGGGGCGCCGTTGGTGGTAATGCTCATTGGGTAACGCTCCTAACCAGGGGGATGAATTCAAATTAGCGTGGGTCTTGTGGGTGTCAACCCACAAATTAAGACTAAATTACAGGGGTGGGATTGTGGGGAGTGACGGGTTTCCCACGTCACTCCTTCTCATTGGTTTCAATGGCCTGCCCGGTCTGCTCCAGGTAGTCCAAGGCCCAATCGGCCAGCGCCACGATGGAAACCGTATGGCTGCCCACGGTGTGGGCCTTCAAGCGCTCCAGGGTGGCGGTGGGCACGCGCACCAGCACGCCCTGGGCACCCTGGGCGGCGCGAACCTTGGCTTTCACCACGGCGCGGGGCGCGCCATGGGCAGCCGGGTGGAGCTTGTGGTCGAAAGCGGCAGCGGTGGGCTGAAAGGCCACTTTTTCGATGGTGGGGGCCAGGCCTTCCAGCTTCTGAGCCCAGCTCATGGGGGTCTTCTTGGTGGTCATGCGTGCGGTTCCTTAAAACAATGGGGCGTTGGGGGCTTGGGCGGTGGCCAGCTTGGCCTTCTCCTGTTCCGCCAGCTTCACCAGTTCTGTGTAGGGCAACTGACGGCTGGGGTCGGTCAGCAGGGCCACCAGGTGGTCCATGACTTCATCGAAGTGCTGACGGATAACCAGCGCGTCGCGGATCCCGCTCTTCTCGTCGTAGGGGGTCACGCCGTTAAAAATGCCGGTCTGAATGCTGGAGTGCTTCTTGAGGTAGGGATGGCCCTCGGGGAAAAGCTCAGTCAGGGCACTGATGTGACCGGAAACCTTTTCATACCGGTTGGGCACCACCAGGAAGCGCTGGCCGGCCTGGTGGAGGTCCTTCACAAAGCTGCCAGTGGCCGCCAGGTCGAACAGGGCCAGGAAGGTGGGCACCAGCACCACGTGAGCGCGCGTGTTGACCTTTTGGGGCAGGCCCGGGGGGTGGTCGTAAACCGTCCAGTCGTAGCCGGGCGCGGGAGCGCGGGTCACATCGAAGGCCGGGGCCCTGCCCATCTGGGCGCGGTTGGCCGCCCAGATGAGGCTGGAGCCCTGCCCGTCCAGGTCTACCACCTGGACTTTGTGGCCGGCCGCGGCCAGGGCGCCGGCGGTGAACAGGGTGCAGGTGCTCTTGCCCACGCCACCTTTGGCATTGGCAATGCTGATTGTTTTACCGAGTGCTGGTTTGGCGGGGCTCATCATGGTTGTGTCCTCAGAAGAAGTTCAGGCCGGAGAACAGGAAAACCGCACCAGCCAGGACGGGACCGCCCAGCGCAGCCAGGGGCAGCAGCACCAGGAAGGAGGCGTTTGCGTTACGGCGGCGGTTCTTTGAGCGGTTCATGGCGGTTCTCTCGGTTCAAGCCTGGGGTTTCCAGGGTGGAAATATAATATCATATGCTATTATAGTGTCAAGCCCCCTAGCGCAGTGGGGGCTTGGGTTAGAGCGGTTCCAGGATCTCCAGGGCCCGCAGGGCGACAATCACCCAGCACGCAGCTGTTGCGCTCAGAAGCACTGCGAGGAAGCGCCAGAAGGCAGGGCTTACCGGGTTGCGCTTGAAGTCACGCTTTGGGCGTTTCATCAGGAATTGGGCCACGGCCTCCAGGCTCACCAGCACGCCCCGCAGGAGCGGCATGGCCATCAGCACCGGCAGGAGCAACAACCAGGCCAGACGGCGCGGCCAGGTGTCCGGGTTCTCGTCCAGGTTCTCCAGGGCTTCCATTCCGCGGGCAAGCCACTGGAGCCAGGCGGGGTCTTTGTCGTATGAGGTCATATAATATGATATAATAGTGTTAGGCTTGGGGGTCATCTCACTTCTCCCAGCTGGCCAGCAGGGCCAGGGCTTCGGCTTCGGGCATGGCCCGGGCGGCGGCGCGATAGCAGGCGTCAGGGGCGCGCAGCTGCTGGCGGGCGCGCTGCTCGCGCTCGCGGGCCACCGGATTGACGGCGGTTTCGTAGCGCAGGACCGGAACGGTCGAAGCGGTGGCAGTGGTGGAAGCGAGCTTGTTCATGGGGGTGTCTCCGTTGTGGTAATATCATATTATATTATATGCTATTGCCGTCAAGCCCCAGAAGTGTGAGAAACCAGACACTTTTGAATCTTCGTCCGGGCTCATAAAAAGGCCGCCCCGTAGGGCGGCAAGGGCTGGAACAGCCAGGGGAAAAGGGTCAATGAAGCCGGTGGAGGCGGGCGCCGGCGTCGAACAGCAAACGCGCCGACGCCAAGCCCGTGGGGTGGACACTGCGAAGGGCCGCCTCCAGGGCGTCGGCCGTGGCCGGCACGCCGGCTTCCAGCAGAGCCAGCACACCGGGGGCGTTCCCATAAAGAGCGGCAGCCTCCAGGGCCTGGGCCAGCTCCGCAGGACGCGGGCGGGGCTCCAAGGCTTCCAGAACGCACTGGTAGCCCTCGGACCGGCGAAGCCTGGCCAGGGTTTCGACGCCGGGCGGTGGCGGTAGCTGCTCCATCCCTTTCATATTATATGATATAATATCATACATTCCGGTTCCTCCGGTCCTGTTCTGCCGTGAAGCGCTCGCGCTCGCGCTGGGCATACGCCCGACGCTCCAGGCGCTCCCGCTCCCTGGCCCGCTTCTCGGCCATGGCTTCGCACTGGCCCGGCAGGGCCTCGGCCTCCTGGCGGGCGGCTTTCAAACGCCTGGCCTCGGCTTCAATCGCGTAGGCGGTAGGGTGCCAGTTCTCCAGTGCCGCCCGCACCTGCGGGGGCCCGTTCTTGGCCAGGTGTTCCATCACCTGGTCAACGTGCTTTTGGTAGAGCGCCCGCAGGCGCTCCTGTTCGTGGCGGGGAGTGATTTCAAAGGCCATTACTCATCCTCCGGCTCGGCTGCCTTCTTGGCGGCCTGGGCGTTGCGCTCAGCCTTGGCAAACGCACGCTGGGCCTCGGCCAGCGCCTGCTGGTAGGGCTTGGCGTCCGGGGCGGTGCTGGCTTCTGAGGCAATCAGCTCATCTTGGGCCTGGGTGCCGCCGGTGCCGGCGTCGGCTTGGCGAGCCTGGGCCAGACGCTGGCCAAAGCCTGCGTCCATCCTGCCGGCCACGTTCAAAGCGGCCTGGCCGTGGCGTGCCTCGGCGTCGAAAGCGCGCTC
Source organism: Stenotrophomonas sp. Marseille-Q4652 (assembly GCF_916618915.1). Taxonomy (NCBI): domain Bacteria; kingdom Pseudomonadati; phylum Pseudomonadota; class Gammaproteobacteria; order Lysobacterales; family Lysobacteraceae; genus Stenotrophomonas; species Stenotrophomonas sp. Marseille-Q4652. Next base: position 3,184 of record NZ_CAKAKE010000002.1, on the reverse strand, counting down.
ATAGTTAGAGACGGATCCGCGCTCTTCGGCCCGGTCGTTGGCCTCCCAGGCCTTTTCTCGGGACTGCTCCAAGTCTTCCACCAGCTTGCTGTTCTGACGCTCGTTGTTCTCTTCCTCGCGCCTCTGTCTTCCAGCGTGCTCACGGGCTGCCGCCGCCACCTTGTTACCCAGCTGGTTGGTGACCGCACCGGCGGCCACACCGGCGCCCAGGAGGTTGGTGGACTGGCCTTCAACCGCACCGGCCAGGGGTTGAGCGTTCTGGCCCAGCATGTTGTCCACCCCGCCGCCAATCCAGCGCAGCACGTTGTCGGGAATGACGTGGATGAGGCTGAAAATCTTGGTCATCACCGTGACCATCAGCGTGGAGTAGATGGCCAGGCCCATCAGGATGTTGATGAAGCCGCCCCAGCTCGGGTTGTCCTGCATGACGTTCAGGCGGAACACGTGAGCAAAGGTGGAGTTGAGCCATTCGCCGACGGGGACCAGGATGGCGATGGCACAAATCAGACCCAGGACCATGAGCGCCGGGCGCAGGGTCAACGACAGCACCAGCATGTAACCCTGGCCACCGCGGCCCACCACGCCGTCACCGTCCGGGGCCATGTGGGCCACGGCCCAGAGCGGCGCGGCAATGACGGCCTCGGTCACCAGGACAATCCAGCCCAGGACCACGCCCACCCAGAGAATGAAAGGCAGCATGGGGATGACGCTGGAGAGCACGGCGCCCATCAAAATCAGGGGGCCGACCAGGGCAAACAGCGGAGTGGAAAGAATGTCAGTCAGGGCCAGTAAGGCGGTGTCAGTGCCCAGGCCTTTGCCGGCGACGTTACCGGCGATAACGCCGGCAGCAGCCACCACCACGGCGCCCACGGTGTAGATACCAATGCCCCAGGACTTCATGGACTCGCCGGTGTTCTTGGTGGCAATCAGGGGATGGCCAGACATGCCTTCCGGATCCACGTCGCGGGCACTGTCTAGCACCACGGTCAGCAGCTTGTCCATGATGTTGCCGCCCTGCTCGCTGCCCACGGTGTGGGCGCCTGGGCTGGTCACATCACGCAGCGCCGCGCTGGCTTCGGCCCAGCGCAGTTGGACGTCGGGGAGTGCCTTCGGGAACTCGCCCTGGACTGACAGCTGGGCCGACCGGCTGGTGGCCGAAGAGATCGAGTCCAAGGCGTGGGCCAGCTTGGTGTAGAACGCGCCGGCCATGACCCAGCCGTCTTGCTGCAGCGCTTGCTTGAAGTCGTCGGACTGGAGGACGTTGGCCTGGGACTGCGACGCCTGCTTGATGGTCTGCGAGTAGGCCACGGCCGCGGCTTTGATTTCAGCCGTCACCGCGGGCCCGTTCACCGTGTCATCGCCGGCGCCCATGGTGGGAGCCGCCACAAACCGGTCAGCCAGGGCTGACATGCGCGCGTCCATGGCCGTGAGCGCCGACACGTGGGCTGGAAACACGCCTTGAGCAATGGCGTATGGGTCTACCAGGTTGCGGGCCGCCGCGCTGCTCGCGTCGGTAGCAAAGTCCCCGCGCTTGGGCTTGTGAATCATCATCGTGCCGCAGGAAAAGCCCCAGCTGGTCACGTAGTTCCAGGCCATCACGTTGTCGTTGTCCGTGGTCTGGCGGGTGGCCTTCCAGGAGCGCAGGCCAACGCCTTGAAGCTGGCTCATGTCAGTATTGGCTTCGGCTTGTTCCAGGCCAGCCCGGCACACGTGCTGCAGGAACATTTGCCCGGCAATTTTCTCAAGCTGGCGGACTTCGGACGGCGGCACGTAGGCCGCGCCCTGGAGCGGGTTGTCGGCGTAGGCGCCCCAGACGGAGTTGGCAATGCCAACGCCCTGGAGGGCCAGCCAAATCACGATGGCCTGGATGACGCTAAAGCCGCCCATGGTTGGCAGAATGGCGGCCGCGCCCAGGGTGGTGCGGATGGGCAGCCACAGGCTGGACCACTTCTTGCCCAGCATTTCGCCGTCGTGCGCGGTCGAGAGCGTGCCGGCGATGAGCGTATACATCACCAGGATCCCGGCCACGATGAGCACGGCGGTGTTGAACATGCCCACGGCTGCGCCCAGCGGGCTGCCGCCGCCGCCGCCGGTCAGCTCGGGAAAGAGGTTGTCCAGGAACAGCTTTTTAGACAGGTCACTGTCCGGCACGTCGAACGGGCCGGCCATGGCCAGGCCTGGCAGGAACAGGCTCACCAGCAACAGCAGGTAGGGCGCCAAGCCGTAAACGGCTTTGGTTTTAGCCGTCCAGTCGCGGGCGGCTTCGCGCAGGCAATCGGCCGGGGTGCGGCCGATGGCTTCTGCAGTCTCGCGGAACTCGCTCACCGCGTCGGCGGTGTCGCGGTATTCCACGCGCTCTTTGAGTGTGGGGCGCGGCATACGCGCCAGCCGGGTGGACTCAGTCATGGCGCACCGCCTTGGTCACAGCCTTCCCCTGGGCCGGCAGCGACAGCGCCGGAAGCCAGCTCAGGGGAGAGCGCAGGTAGTCTTGGAACGGGAACAGGTCGCGGCGCTCAATCTGCGCCGCGCGGAAGCCGGCGCGGAGGAAGTAGCCCAGAAGGGCCATCAGCGCACCGAAACCAGCCAGGGCGCCTGGCAGGGAGCCCTGGGCGTAGTGCCAAGCGCCCATGGCGATGGCTACGCAGGCAAAGAAAAATGTCAGGTGCGCAACGATGGAGTGCTGGCGGTGGAGAGCCCGCAAGTCGTCTTGGGTCAGGCCGCGGCGCTCCACGGCGTTCTGGAAAGTCTCGCGCCGGTCGGTGCCTTTGCGGCTTTCCCAGAACTGGCGAAGCATTCCGGTGGTGGCGCTGGCGGTCTCGGCAATCTCGGCCGCGTTCACGACCTTGCCGGCGTAGCGGGTGGAGCGCTTGGCCCCGTTGGCTACCTTGGTTTTGACATATCGAAACATGGGGGTTCTCGCTTGGTGGGGTGGGTTGAAACGTCAGGGCGAACCGAGCAACATCGCGGCCCCGCCAACGACGGAGCCGAACAACAGGGCGGGCAAGGGCTGGGCGCGGAGCCAGAAAATGAACAGGACGGCCAGGGGGTAGCGCCAATGCAGAGCGGCCAGGCCGCACAGCCCCAAGCCCAGAAAACCGGCCTTGAACGGGTGCTCACGGTGGAACCTCACCACGCCTTCCCAAATCCGGATTTCCCAGCTGCGGGTGTCTTCTTCCATTTCGCT